>NZ_JBYCKQ010000031.1:0-22031 GCF_057473465.1 Acidithiobacillus sp. TH-A117 | reverse complement strand
TTGATGTCCTCCACCGCCTTGAAATCGGTGGGGTCGGCCATGGCCAGATAAAGGGTATCTCCGCGTTTGGATAAAGGCAGGACCAGATAGCGGCTCATCAGGTTTTTATCGACCCGGCGCAGCAGCAGATCGTCAATAATGACAGCGTCCAGGTCAAGCATGGGCATGTTGTAGCGCTGGGAGAGGTGCGCCATCAGTGCTGCGGCCGGAACTGCCCCTTTTTCCACCGCATAAAACAGCAAGGGTTTCTTGCCGCGCCCAGGGTCATTGGCAAGATTGACCAGTTGCGCTTCATTCCCCAGCCCGTTACTGACCAGGGCCCGTAGTACGGGCGTCAAAGCTATTTGTTCCGGGTTTGCAGCCATCGCCTTAATGTATCCTCCACAAGGGGGGTTTGCGGTAAAACACCCGTCCAGATGCGGAAGCTCTCCGCACCCTGTTCCACCAGCATCCCCAAGCCGTCCATCGCGTCCCGCCCACACTGGCGGGCAGTCCGTAACAACGGGGTTTCCAAGGGGTTATAGACGATATCGTAAACTTTGCCATGGGTTGGCAAGCATTCCAGATCCAGCTCCGGATGACTTTCTCCATGCAGGCCCAGGGCGCTGGTATTCACCAGCAAGCCGATCCGGGGCAAAATCCGAGTGAGGCTTTTGCGCTCCAGGGGCAGGGGATGCAAGGGAAACTGTGGGAATTCCCTGGCCAGCTTTTCCGCCCGGTCAGGATGCCGGTTGGCCACATAAATGGCCGGACAGCCGGCACTTCCCAAAGCATAAACAATGGCTCTGGCGGCGCCCCCTGCGCCAATGACCAATACCGCTGCAGTGCGCCAGTCGTTGCCGGCACGACGCTCCAAAGCCCGCTGAAAACCCAGGGCATCGGTGTTCGTCCCATAACTGCGCCCCGCCGTAAAATGAATCGTGTTAACGGCGCCGATTTGTTGCGCTTCCGGACTGAGATCATCGACCAGAGACAGTACCGCTTCCTTGTGGGGAACGGTGATATTGAGGCCCTGCACTCCCGAGGCAGCAAGGCCTTCCAGAACCTTGGGCAAATCCGCCTCCCTTGCCGGAAAGGGAACATACACGGTGTCGAGGCCCTGTTGCGCGGCAAACAGGCGATGCATCCAGGGCGACAGGCTGTGTTTTACCGGATCACCGATGATGCCGTAGACGACACTCGCACCGCCAGGATGCCACATTTCTGCGGGTGCCAACGTTTCTGAATCAATGCCCATCAATACATGCCTTCTCCGGATAATTGGCCAGCACAGCGAGCAGCTTCGGCCAGTTTTTACCGGGCAGGATATTACCCAGCACTACGGACTGGCGAACACCGGTCACCTGAGCATAAGGCAAGGTTCTGCCCAGTAAACATTGCCCACCCAACCAGGCAAAGGCCAGGGCCTCCAGAGCCTGGGCCGGGATTCCGCTGACTTGTGCGCCGAGCCACACCGGCAATTCCGGTAAAGCTGCCCGCAACGCATCTACCAAGGTCGGATTTTCGGCACCGCCGCCAAAAACCAGAAGCTCTGCCGCTCCAGGCGTCCAGGCCCGCAGCGCCTCAGCGATACTGCGCGCGGTCAGCGCCGTGATCGTCGCCACAAAATCCGTCTCCCCATAAGTCCAATCCGCCCACCAGCTACGGACCAACTGATCGTCAAAACTTTCCCGTCCTGTACTTTTGGGTGGAACCTGCCGGAAAAAGGGATGCTTGAGCCACTGCATCAGCGGCCCTTCCTGAACTTTTCCGGCAGCACCCAAGCGGCCGTCCAGATCACATTGGGATGCACCACCACTGAGCAAGCGTACTGCAGCATCTATCAAGACATTGCCAGGACCACTGTCAAAAGCCTGCAGAGGACGGGGATCACCAGCACCCGGAATCCAGGTCAAATTGGCCATTCCCCCGAGATTCAGGATTGCCCGCGCCTGATCATTCTGAAAAAGATAGTGATGAAAGGGTGGCACCAAAGGCGCACCTTCCCCGCCTGCCGCCACATCTGCACGCCGAAAATCATGAACCACCGTCAACCCGGTAGCTACGGCCACATCGGCGGCCGAACCAATCTGCAGGGTAAAGCCCGGCTCGGCGCGGGGCTGATGGCGGATGGTCTGACCGTGCAGGGCAATGAAATCCACGGGACCCATTTGCGCAATGGCGGCCTGGGCCACATCGGCGTAACAGGCACCCAGATGACGATCCAGTATAGCCATTTGTTCCACGGGCAAAGGACCATTGGCCGCAAGCACCATGTCCCGCAAGGGCGCAGCAAAAGCCTGACTATACATCCCGACATAAGCCTGTTCACGAGGGGCCGCAAAATCCAGCAGAGCGGCATCCACCCCATCGGCACTGGTCCCGGACATCAAGCCCAAAGCGCGCATGGAGTCAGCTCAAATCATTGTGGACGGGGATGGACTTGCGGCCAGACATCCTGATCGGCGCGCAATCCCGCACCAGAAGGCCGCAAGTCAGCCGCTGATGGCTTAAGAGCCGGACCGCCTCCGGTCAATGCTCGTGACCGTGCTCGCCATGCACATGACCATGCGCCAGTTCTTCCGCTGTCGCATCACGCACATCCAGAACGGTGACATCAAAGTTGAGGGTCATGCCCGCCAGCGGATGATTCAGGTCCACGGTGACATCTTCCCCTTCAATATCAATGACCGTGGCCAGACGCGTACCCTCGTCCGTCTCGGTTTCAAACTGCGTTCCGATTTCCAGCTCTTCCGGGTCATCAAAGTCCTCCCTGGCTACCACTTCCACCAGGTCTTCGTCCCAATCTCCGTAGCCTTCTTCCGGGGGAATGGACACTTCGACCTTGTCCCCCGTGCGGTGCCCGGCCAGTGCCTGCTCCAGACCAGGAATGATGCCATGATGTCCGTGCAGATAAATGAGGGGTTCTTCACCTACCGAGCTGTCAATCAGCTCGCCCTCTTCGTCGGTGAGGGAATAGTCGATGGTGACTACCTTGTCTTTGCTGATAATCATGTGGCGCGTCCTATGGCTGAGAGATGAAGAAGGAAGACTGATTTCGTGGGAATTCTAGCCCGACTGGGTAGAAACGGCAAAATTTTCGGGAATCTCCCAGCTTTGCCAGGAAGGCGCCAAAATTTCTGAAAATGCATTGATCCATATAGGATTATCATTCAGCGCCGGAATATAACGCAAGGCCTTACCGCCCGCGCCCAGAAAAGTTTCTTTGCCTTCCAGGGCAATTTCCTGAAGCGTTTCCACACAATCCGCCGTAAATCCGGGACAGAGCGCATCGATTTCCTCCACCCCTTCTTTCGCCAGCTGTACCAGCGTCTTGTCCGTATAGGGTTCGAGCCACTTTGCGGCGCCAAAGCGACTTTGAAAAGTTTGCACCCATTCCCCCTGCTGCAGACCCAGTTCCTGCACCAGTAGCGCCGTGGTTTTTTCGCACTGCCGACGGTAGGGATCTCCTAACTGGATGGAGCGCTGCGGTAAACCGTGAAAAGAGATGAGCAGTTTTTTGGCGCGACCGTTTTCCTGCCACCAGTGTTTGACACTCTCGGCAAGAGCCCGAATATAGGCAGGGTGATCATGCCAGTCGCGCAGCATGCGCAATTCCGGAATTTCCCGCATGCTGCGAAATTCTTCTGCGACCTTGTCAAAAATAGAGGCGGTGGTAGCGGCGGCGTACTGAGGGTAGAGCGGGACTAACAGGACCTTTTCGCAGCCTGCCTGACGCAGCTCTGCAAGCCCCTGGCGCAAAGAGGGTTTTCCGTAACGCATGGCCAGCGTGACCCGCACCTCCCCCGGAAAGTGGGTATCCGCATATTTTTGCAGACCTTCGGCAAGACGCTGACTATATACCAAAAGAGGAGATCCCTCCGGCATCCAGATGCTGGCATAATTGCGGGCGGAACGGGCCGGACGAAAAGTCAGAATCGGACCGTTCAATATGGGCCACCAGACAATCCGGGGTAACTCCACTACCCGGGTATCACTGAGAAACTCGCGCAGATAACGTCGTACCGCCGGGGGCGTGGGAGCTTCCGGCGTACCCAGATTAACGAGCAATACACCAATCATCTCTCCTCCTGTAACACTATAAAGACGGGGGCATGGTCCGAAGGTCGTTCAGCAGCCCGGGCATTGCGGTCGATGACCACATCCTGAATTGTAGGCAACAAGACCTTGGAGGCCAGGATCAGATCAATACGCAGCCCGCGATTACGGCGAAAACCCGCAGCCCGATAATCCCACCAGCTCCACTCCTGGAGATCACCGTGGAGTTGCCGCCAACTATCCTGTAATCCCAGCTCCAGCAAAGCTGTCAAGGCCGCCCGCTCCGGCGGAGAACAGAGCACATCCTCGCCCCAGGCCACCGGGTCGAATACATCGCGATCATCAGGCGCAATATTGAAATCGCCAACCAGCAGCAATTGCGGCCACTGCGCCAGTTCATTGGCTATCAGCCCCCGCAGACGCTCCAGCCACTGCAGTTTGTAGGGATACTTGTCACTCTCCAGGGACTGGCCGTTGGGCACATATACATTGACGACACGAATACCCGCAAATGTGGCCGCGCAAAGACGGGCTTGACCATCCCCGCCATCGGGCCAGTCACATTGAGGGCTTTCCGGTTTGGCACGGCTCAGGATGGCAACGCCATTATAAGTGGGTTGCCCATGATATAGGGCGTGATACCCCGCCGCCGCCAGCTCTGCGACGGGAAATTTTTCATCCACCAGCTTGGTTTCCTGAAGGCAAAGCAGATCGGGCGATTGCTCCTGCAACCACTCCAGCACCTGAGGAAGACGCACCTTGAGTGAGTTGACGTTCCAGCTGGCGATTTTCATGGACATTACTGGGGCAGCGTCGCGCTGATGCTGGGCCGTAAACGCATACTGTGCATCCAGGCCATCAGGTCGGGAAACTGGACCAGAAAATCCGGTGCGCGCAAATCCACATACCCCACGGCGGCGACCGTCGCTATTTGCGACAGATTCAATACGGGAGCATTTGCTGCATCTTTCCAGGCTTTACTTTCTTCCTGGAGCATGGCCAGGGCTGTGCAGACTTTACCTTTGGCCCGTTGCAACATGTTCAAATCCTGACAATCCGTAGCATGACGCTGCTCCAGCACCCAGGCAATGGTGGTATCCATAATGCCGCTGGCCAGAGCCTCGACCCGGAGCGCTTCAATACGCGCCTCGGGGTCCCGGGGAATAATGGCAGGATCCGGGCGCAACATTTCCAGGTACTGAATAATCACGGCGGAATCGTAAACTGCTGAACCATCGTTGCGCAGCAATACCGGGATTTTCCCCAAGGGGTTGTGGGACAGGGCGGCATGTTCCGGCGCCCGCAAATTGACCCATTCCACTTCACAGGGCAGATTTTTTTCGAGTAATGCCATACGGACTTTGCGGGCGTAGGGACTGGTTTCGGTAGCGAACAGGCGCATCTTTTTCTCCTTATGGGTAGGCCAGCGTGGACTCTGCTATCATGACGAAAGCATCGCCTCAAGCCAAGCCCAGGAATCACCAGGAACCATGAACTACCAACATCAATTTCACGCCGGCAATGCTGCCGATTGCGTCAAACATCTGGCGCTTTATCTGACGCTGACCGCTTTGACCCGCAAGGACACGCCCCTGGCGTATATGGACACCCACGCCGGGGCGGGCAGTTATACTCTGGGGGCTTCCGGCGAGCATCTCAGCGGTATTGCCCGCCTGTGGTCCGACCGCCGCAGTCTGCCGCAATGTGGAGAGTGGCTGAAAATCATTCACCAGATTCACCCGGACAAACAACTGCAGCACTATCCCGGCTCCGCCCGGCTGGCGGCAGCATTGCTGCGCCCCGACGACCGGATGATTTTATGCGAAAGCGTGCCGGAAACCGTCGCACAGTTACGCCAGCAACTGGGAAAAAGACCGCGCACCAGCATCCTCAACGAAGATGGTTACCGGGCGCTGTTCGCCCATATGCCCCCACCGGAAAAGCGCGGCCTGGTCCTGATCGACCCGCCCTTTGAACGCCGCGATGAGTGGGAAGCTCTTGCCGACACTCTGCTGCGTGCCTATGGGCGCTGGTCCCAGGGTACCTATCTTGTCTGGTATCCCATAAAAATTCGCGGTACGATCACGCGTTTGTGGCAGGCCCTGCGCGGCCGGATTCCGGTGCTGGTATATGAACTGCTGCAAAAACCTGAAGAGGGACGGGAAACTCTTTTCGGCAGTGGTCTCCTGCTGATCAATCCCCCCTGGGGCGTCAAGGAAGCGCTCAGCGCTGGCCTCACCGAACTGGGGCCACTACTGGCCGACCCGCAGTCCGGTGGCTTCTGGTCACTGCGCTGCACCGGCTGGCCCGGCCCCGAAAAACCATAAACTGCATGCGCTGACACCCGGCGCCATAAGGACAACAGGATGGATAAAACAGCACTTCCCAATATCGAGCACATCCAAAAACTGCTGCTCTACGGCGGCCCCTCCGCGCAATTGCAGGAGGAGCTGGTCAAAACGCCCGACACTGAAATGAGTGTCGCCGTACTTTATCACCTCGCCCTGCGGCATGGTGTCATCAGCCCGACAGCGGCACGGGAAGGTCTGGCGCTGCTGGCCACCGCCGGAACGGCGGGCGAAAATGCCCGCAACATTCTTGAGAAAGTCATTGCCGACAGCGATTTTCTGGCTGTGCGGGTGATGCGCTAAAGGTCAGGCAAATGCGTCTTTACAGCTGGAATGTGAATGGCTGGCGGGCAGCCTGCCGCAAGGGACTGCGCGACTGGGTGGACAAGGCCAAACCCGATCTGCTCTGCATTCAGGAAAGCAAGGCCAATCCTGCCACTATGGGTCCGGAAGAAAGCCGGTTGGATGGTTACAGCAGTTGCTGGGCGGTTGCTCAACGCCCCGGGTACAGTGGCGTGGTCACCTTCAGCAAGAACGCTGATTGTCCTGCCCAGGCGGGACTGGGGATCGAACGCTTTGACGCCGAGGGCAGAGTCGTCATCACGGATTGCGGCGCTTTTGATCTTTACAATGTTTATTTCCCCAATGGCAAAAAAGATAGTGAAAGACTGGCTTTCAAGCTGGATTTTTATGCCACTTTCCTGGAGCGGATCAATCAGCGGGTAGCAGCAGGCCGTCCAGCGGTATTTTGCGGTGATGTGAACACGGCCCACCGTCCCATAGATCTTGCCCGCCCCAAGGAAAACCAGCGCATCTCGGGCTTTCTGCCCGAAGAAAGAGCCTGTCTGGATTTATGGGAACAGCATGGCTGGGTAGACAGTTTTCGTCATTTTCATCCCGATGCGGCGCGGTATTCCTGGTGGAGCCAGCGCACCGACGCGCGCAGTCGGGATATTGGCTGGCGTCTGGATTATTTCTGGGTACACCAGAGTCTCTTGCCGCGCCTGCAAGACGCAGGTATTGCCACGGAAGTCACCGGCTCTGATCATTGTCCCGTCTGGCTGGAGATCCACTAATGCGCCTCGAACAATATATACATCTGGCCGGGCATACCCTGTCCAGCGTGGGCGATTTCCGCCGCTGGGGAGCCAGTCGTTTTGCTGCCGCCCGTCTGGATTTCAGCCAAGGGCAGCAAAATCCCCGCGCCGAAGCCGACCTGATTCTGGCCCGGGCATTACACCTGGAGCCGGAAGATCTGGGCGACTTCAGCAACGCCCGGCTTTTGCCTGAAGAAAAACATCTGGTCCTCAACCACTTTTATCAGCGCGAAATGCTTCGCCGCCCGGCAGCTTACATCACCGGCGAAGCCTGGTTTGCCGGTTTGCGCTTTATGGTGGATGAACGGGTGCTGATTCCGCGCAGCCTGATTGAGCCCTTCATCGAAGAGGGTTTTGCCCCCTGGGTGGACGAAACCCGGGTGCGCCGCATTCTGGAAATCGGTACCGGTTCAGGATGCATGGCCATTACCATGGCCCTGCGTTTTCCCCATGCCGAAGTGCACGCCGTGGATATTTCTCCGGATGCCCTGAATGTTGCCCGCGCCAATGTGTTGCAGCATGGCCTGGAAGATCAGGTGCAACTTTATCAGTCTGATCTCTTCTCTGCTTTGCCTGGGCAGCGTTACGATCTGATCATCAGCAATCCACCCTATGTAGATGCCGCCGCCATGGCCGAATTGCCGCCGGAATACACCCATGAGCCGCGCCTCGCACTGGCGGCCGGAACAGACGGACTGGACTGCCTGCTCCCTCTGCTGGAGCAGGCGCCGCAGCATCTCGAAACCGGTGGAGTGTTGATCGTGGAAACCGGAGATGCGGAAATTGCCCTCAGTGAGCAGCGCCCCGATTTGCCCCTGATCTGGCTGGAGCACCCGGCGGGGGGTTCGGGCGTGTTTCTGATGACAACGTAAAGACTGAACAGCCGGGGTGCATGAGGATGCTTTTTGCGACATTAACCTGCGCTACAGTTGTCCCTGGCCCCTCTAAAAATCATGCCCCCTGCAGCAACTGCAAAAACACCCTGACTGCCCGCGACTGAAAATCCGCCTGGGGACGGATTAAAAACAGGGTCCAGAACAACCCCCGGGGCGGTTCCAGACGTAAGGATGCTAACGGCCAGCGTACCTTGTCCAGCGCCTCCACCGAAGCAAAGCCAATACCCAGGCCCGCCGCGACAGCATCGCGCAGCGCTTCGACGCCCGTCACCTCTACACTGCAGCGTGCACAAAGTCCGGCATGGGCAATAGCCGCCTCCACCCGACGCCGAATCCCGGAGTGGGCTTCCCGCCAGACAACTGGTTGCTGCAGAATCTCCTCCCAATGTGCCGATTGGCGCCCTTCCTGAACCCAGGGATGATTCCGGGGCAAGATCGCCACCAGTTCATCCTCCCGCCAGGCTTCCTGTTCCATGTGCTGGGGTAGGTGGTCTGCAGCAATCTGTTCTTCAGTAAACAGTAAATCCCAACTACCCAAAGCAAGATTGTCCGGCAGTGGGCCGGTTTTCAATTGTAGCTGGATGCTCGGGTAGCTACTGCGGAAACGGGCCAGATGCTCCATCAGAAAATAGTTGGCGACGGTATTGGTGGCTGCAATACGCAAACTGCCTTCCTGCAGATTCTGGCGGCGCGCCGACCAGCTTTCCACCTCTGCCAGGTTTTCTCGCAGACGCCGGGCATAAGGCAACAGAGATTCTCCGGCGGCGGTCAGTTTGATACTGCGCCCACTCCGCTGGTAAAGGGGTTCCCCCAAAGTCAGCTGCAAGGCCCGCAAGCGTTCGGAGACAGCGGGCTGACTGCGTTGCAGGTGGCGGGCTCCGCGTCCCACCCCTCCTGCTTCAGCCACCGCCAGAAAGGTCAACAATTCTTCGGCGTGAATTTTCAATTGGATTTTCCGATCAATGAGAGCAAATCAATCTATTGGTTGTATATTAGTAGCGGCGCTAGAGTAGGGCAAATTTACAGGGAGGCATCTGATGCAGAGCATCCAGCCATTGTCCAGAACCTGGCCGCTGTTTGCCGGGGTGGCCCTGGCCCTGGCCATGGGCTCCTTTGATGGCGCCTCGGTGCAAGGCATTTTCCCTTATATCGCGGGAGGACTGTCCACCAGTAACGATCACGCTTTGTGGACCCTAACCTACTTTATTGTCCACTGGTCCCTGGGGATTACGCTCATGCCCTGGACCACTCAACGCTTCGGTATGCGCCGCGTCTTTCAGGCGGCGGTCACGGTCGCCACCCTCGGCACCCTCATCAGCGCAACCACCAGCAATCTCTGGATCATGCTCCTGTCCCGGGCCCTGGAAGGCATTGCCGCCGGGCTGCTGGTGCCCCTCAGTCAAAGCCTGTTTTTACGCCACAGTCCGGAACGTCTTCATGGCCTGGTGACCGTATTCTGGAGTAATGCCATGCTCATGCCCTTTTTCTTCGGGCCGGCACTGGGCGGATTACTGGCCACGGAATTGGGATATCGCAGCATTTTCCTGCTCTCTCTGCCATTCTGGATACTGGCTTTCTTTCTTGGTAGCAGCGGAATTCCCCGGGATGCCAGGGATGCCAAAGATGCGGGGAAAAAAATTCTGCCGTCTTTTGACGGCTGGGGATTCGGGCTGCTGTACGGAGGGCTGATGAGCCTGCAGATCGTCCTCGACCAGGGGGAAGAATATGGCTGGTGGCATTCTTCTTTCATTCTGAAAATGACCCTGCTCGCTCTGGTGTTTTTCATCCTCTTTGCCTGGCGGGAGAGTGAAACCACTCACCCCCTGCTGGAAATCCATTTTCTCAAGCGGCGCAACTATTGGCTGGGACTGCTGCTGCTCTGCCTGGGTTGGGCCATGTTCATGGGTTGGGCCTCGATTCTACCGCTCTGGGCTGAGGAAGATCTGGGATTCAACGGCTTCTGGGCCAGCCTGGTGCTTTTCCCCATCGGCCTCGGCGCCATTCCCCTGTCCACCCTTATGGATCGACTCCGGGGACTACTGGGCTTGCGCCGCCTGGCCAGCCTGTGTTTCCTGATTTTTGCCTTTGCCTATGGGCACGCTTATCTCAGCCCCATGAGCAGCCTGTCAGATCTGTTTATCCCCATTCTGCTGATTGGCATTGGCGTCGGCATGCTCTTCGTGCCCTTGACCCTCATCATCCTCTCTGGATTGAACAGCGCGGAAATCCCCTCTGCCGCAACCACCAGCAATTTCATCCGGGTGTTCAGCGCCAATATCGGTGTCAGCCTGCTGAGTGTCTATTGGAGCCGCTACAGCGCCATGGCCGCAGATCATTTGCGCGGGCAGATCAGTCACTTCCACAGCGATTTTGATTTTTCACCCGCGACCCTGCAGCATCTGATCCTGGTCAAGGCAGATACCCTGAGCATGGACAATCTGCTGCGCCTGTCCATGTGGATTTGTCTGGGGGCGGCCTTGATCGCCTATTTTTTCATCACTCCCCCGAGCCGCCTACAAAACGCCACAGGACCAGGCAACTACATCGCAGAAGAAGAGGAAGAAAGCGGTTTTGCAGCCTCGGCAAAAGCTGAAGCTGCCGGGGGAGCCAGCACCACCTCCTGACGGGGACGGGGAATTTCGATACCGGCTTTTTCCAGGGCTTCTGCCAGTGCCCAGTTAAAGATCGCCCGGGTACTGCCCGGTCGCATCAGACCTTCCTTGTCCACCCAGACAATCATATCGCATTCGTATCCTGCCTCCCCAAAGGCATTGATCCAGAGAGAGGGCGGATAGCGGTCATTTTTTACACATAATGGCTGGGCCAGTGCGGTATTCACCACCAGCTCCCGGAGTTTTTCCCGATCAGTACCATAGGGAACCCGAAAGGGAATGTGTACGCGCATGACCGCATCATCGAGGCTCCAGTTAATGACTTCGCCATTCACGAACTGGGAATTGGGCACCAGAATATCGACGTGATCATTGGTCATGACCTGGGTATAGCGGACACTGAGTCTTTTGACTTCACCATGCAGACCGTTTTCCTTGATCTGGATGTAATCTCCCACTTTGATACTGTGTTCAAAGAGCAGGATCAGTCCGGAAGCAAAGTTGCTGAATATATTCTGCAAGCCAAAACCGAGGCCCACACCGACCACACCACCGAGAATGCTCAAGCTGCTGAGATTGACCCCGACAGTCTGCAGGGCGATGAGAATTCCCAGGGCAATAACCACATAATAGGTCAGCCGCGAGATGGCATAAGCCGTAGCGGCGCCCAGACTGCGGGTCAGGGTTCTGCGGGTCAGCCGCCGCAACCAGATAGCCCCCCACCAGAGAAACACCAGAATCAGAACAAATTCGACAATTCCCAGGGGCTGAATCAGGATATTGCCCGGTAAATGCCAGGGCGTGGTGAACCAGCGCCAGAACGCTCCCCAATAATCATGCATCGTTATCCACTCCCTCCATCATGCGCCAGTCTCTGGCGAAGTCATCCACAGCCAAAGTGACAAACATACAACAACCCCTGCCGTAAAGCGTCCACATCAGTTACACTAAAGCAAAAATTGACTGGATAAGGTAGCCCCGTGAAAGCATTTGTTCTCCAGCCCCTGCAAGCGGCTCTCGAAAACCTTCGGCGTGAGGGGATCATTCCGGAGATTCCGGAAAATCTCGAACTGGATCGCCCCAAACAGCAGGAACACGGCGATCTGGCCAGCAATGTCGCCCTGCTCCTGGCCAAAAAGGCCGGGCGCAAACCCCGGGATCTGGCCACAGCCATCATAGCAGCCCTTCCTGCCAGTGACTGGATCGTGCGCACGGAAATTGCCGGACCCGGCTTCATCAATTTCTTCCTGGCTCCTGCCGCCTTCCACGGGGTCATCGCCAAAATCCAGACCGAGAAAAATCAGTTCGGAGCCAACCAGCAGGGCAGCCAGCAAAAACTGCAACTGGAGTTTGTTTCCGCCAATCCTACCGGTCCACTGCATGTAGGTCATGGTCGGGGTGCCGCCTACGGCGCGAGCCTCGCCAATATTCTGCGCTTCAATGGTTATGACGTTTTTTGTGAATATTATGTGAATGACGCCGGCCGGCAAATGGACATTCTCGCCGCCAGTGTCTTCATGCGTTATCTGGAAGCGGCAGACCTGTTGCCCTGGGCTTTCCCCGACAACAGCTACCGGGGTGATTATGTGCGCGAAATTGCGGCTGAACTCCGCGCGAAGGTGGGCGAAAGTCTGCAGCATGCCCGCAGTGGAATGCCCGACCTACCTGCTCTGGAAGACCCGGATGCGGCCATAGACGCCCTGATCGCACACCTGAAAGAACGTCTGGGTAAGGAGGATTACCAGATCCTGCACAGTGCCGGGCTGGACAGCATTCTCAGCGACATCCGTGCGGATCTGGAACAGTTCGGGGTGCATTATCAAAACTGGTATTCCGAACGACAACTGGTGGATTCCGGAGCCGTTGACCGGGCTGTGGCGGCGCTGGAGTCGGCGGGTCACTGCTATCTGCAGGAAGGCGCGCTCTGGTTCAAATCCACGGCTTTTGGCGACGACAAGGACCGGGTCATTCGCCGCGAAAACGGGGCTTATACTTACTTTGCGTCTGACATCGCCTACCATGCCGAAAAATTTGCCCGGGGCTTTACCCGGGTCATCGATATGTGGGGTGCAGACCATCACGGCTATGTCCCCCGGGTCAAGGCGGCACTGCAGGCTTTGGGTCTGAATGACGACCAGCTGGAAGTGGTGCTGGTACAGTTTGCCATTTTGTATCGCGGCACGGAAAAAGTCTCCATGTCCACCCGCGCCGGCGAATTCGTTACCTTGCGCGAGCTGCGCGAGGAAGTCGGCAATGATGCCGCCCGCTTTTTCTATGTACTGCGGCGTGCCGATCAGCATCTGGACTTTGATCTCGATCTGGCCAAAAAGCATTCCGAAGAAAATCCGGTGTTTTATATCCAGTACGCCCATGCCCGGGTCTATTCCATGCTCCGTCAGGCTGCCGAAAAGGGTTTAACCCTGCCCGCAGACCATGAAGCTGATCTGGAATGCCTCCAGGATCCCCGCGAACTAGCGCTCATGGATGCCCTCTGGCGCTTTCCGGAAGTGGTACAAAGTGCCGCCCGGGATCGCGAACCACATCAAATCGCCTTTTATTTGCGGGATCTGGCGGCCTCTTTTCACACCTACTACAACTCGACGAGAATTCTCGTTGAGGAAATCTCCTTACGCCACGCTCGTCTGATCCTCTGCAAAGGGGTCGCCCAGACTATTGCCAATGGCCTGCGTCTGCTGGGTGTCTCGGCGCCGGAGCAAATGTAGGCAGTCATGCGCGATTATAAAAACCAGACCAGCCGCCCACCTTCAGGAGAACAGCGCCCAAGCCCGCCTCCCCGTCGACCGCAACCAGCGGAACCTGAAGAAATATATGCAGAAGAGGAAGACACGCAACCCTCTGCTGCACCGCGCAGCGTTCGGCGCTGGCCCTGGGTGCTGCTTTTTCTGATCCTCCTGCTCAGTGCGGGAGTCTGGTGGTGGATTGCGCAATTACCCATCAACACCGGCAAACTCGGCCTGCTGCCGGGTACCACCGGCAGTACCGCAGCAACAGCATCTGCCAACAGTAGTGCCGCGTCGCAGGTAACCAGCAGCGCCAGCTCTATGTCCCTGGCCGCCGCCGTCCTCCCCGGCAGCGTACCTGCCGCAGCCAACACTGTCAGTTCAGCGCCGGCAAGTACTACGAGCGGCAGCTCGACAACTGCGCCGACAGCCTCCACCCGCAGCGGAGTAGATTTCAATTTTTACCGGATCCTGCCGAAAATGCATGTGGATATTCCCGCAGACATTCTCGGAAGCGGTCCCGGTATTCCGGCCGCTGCTACCGACAGCGCCCCGGCCATACCCGTGCATCAACCGGTCACTATTCAGGTGGGCGCGTTCACCAACCGCGCGGCGGCGGTGGTCCTCCGCGATCGTCTGGCCCTACTGGGGGTCAGTACCAGCATGTCCAAAGTCGACAACAACGGCAGCAATACCCTCTATCGTCTGCAAACCCGGACCTATGATTCCCTCGCCGATGCCCAACCTACTCTGGCCAAAATTCGTGGCATGGGCATCACCCCCCTGCTGATCGGCAATGGCATCATCGGCGGGAGCGCTAGTGAACCGCTGTCCCGGTCTCCAGCGTCTTGATGGCTGCCGCAGGAGTTTCCTGTCCGGCCAGCACCTTGTCCAGTCCGGGCAGGTAATGATTGATGGTTTCTACCCCTACCAGTAAATAGGGACGCAACAAAGCGGTAGACAATACGCTGGCAGGGGCCTGTAAGATGGTCTTGAAATTGATTTCGCCGTCTTCCATATCCAACTCGAAATTCCCCAAAGACAGGCCATAGTTGGCCCGGGTCACAAACTCGGCCACTGCCAGGCGTTTGTTATCAGTAATATCCAGATTCTGGGGACGCAAATAAAACAGGATACGTTCGCGTTCGGCATGCACATGACAAAAAATATCCAGGGTGCCATTGGGAATCTGCAGGGCACAGGTCATGACCGGATAATCCGGGAGCATTTTGGCTTCCCAATCCAGTTCGGCAAACAACTTTTCGACAACTTCCAGATGATTCATGCTTGGGATCCTTGTTTTGCAAAAGCCTCGGCGAGGCGGAAAAAAGCGGCCTGATCCAGCGTTTCGGCGCGACAGGCCGGATCAATATCCAGAGCCCGCAACTGCTCAGCGCTGAAAATACCCCGCAAGTTATTAGCCATGGTCTTGCGACGCTGGGCAAAACTGCGCGCCACTATCTGGGCAAAGGCCGTACGCTGCGGTTCCTGCAGCAAAGCTGGCTGGTAGGGTAGCAAACGCATGAAGGCAGAATCCACCTTGGGCACCGGATAAAAATTTCCGGGAGCCACCGTGAACAGGGATTCGACCTGGCACGAGGCCTGGATCATCACCGACAAACGCCCGTAGGTTTTGCTACCGGGAGCAGCCACCATGC
The DNA here is from genome assembly GCF_057473465.1 of Acidithiobacillus sp. TH-A117. Taxonomy (NCBI): domain Bacteria; kingdom Pseudomonadati; phylum Pseudomonadota; class Acidithiobacillia; order Acidithiobacillales; family Acidithiobacillaceae; genus Acidithiobacillus; species Acidithiobacillus sp. TH-A117. The sequence goes on along the minus strand of NZ_JBYCKQ010000031.1, from coordinate 6,641 downwards.
GATCCACCACTTCTTTTTGCAACATGAAGTGCATGTCCTGAATCCGCCCGGCAGACTCCAGGATGTGAAAAATAATGGGGGTCGCCACATTGTAAGGCAGGTTGCCGACCACCCGCAGGGGCTTGTCACTTTCGCCCAGACGCGCAAAGTCCACTTTCAAGGCATCGGCTTGGACAACGGTCAGCTGCTCCGGGGTCGCGAGATTTTCGAGGGCGGGAATCATATCTCGATCCAGTTCAATGACGATCAAATGCGCCAGGGTAGGCAACAGCCTTCTGGTCAGAGCTCCCGGCCCCGGTCCGATTTCCACGAGAAAATCCCGGGGCTGCGGACGAATCGCCGCCATAATGCGCTCCACCATAGCCGGTTGCACCAGAAAATTCTGACCAAAGCGCTTTTTGGCAGGCGGCAAAGCAGCTACTTGCATTATCAACCTCGCTTCATGCTATATTTGGGTGACGCCTCTTGCAGGCGATGCGAAACGGAAAGCTTATGCACCTCGTGCTTCGTCTTGACGTCGGTGGTCGTCCCATGGCCTGGGAAACCTGGGAAGAAGCCGCCGCCCACTATGTCCGGGGTAATGTTGCCTGGACCCTCGGGAATCCTTTTTTCACCGCTCACGGTGGCGTATGCCGACGCAGTGGCATTCACTCGCAACTGGACATTCATCCGGTGATTGCGGTACGCGGTCGGCATCTGGGCAAAATTCGCCCTCCCGCCCTCTCCAATCAAACCCTGTTCCATCGTGATCACCATCTGTGCATGTACTGCGGCAAGCATTATCCGGTCCGTGAACTGACCCGTGATCATATCATCCCCATCTCCCGCAAGGGCAGAGACATCTGGACCAATGTGGTAACGGCCTGCCGCAGCTGTAACAGCCGCAAGGACAACCGCACTCCCGATGAAGCCCACATGCCCTTACTGGCCGTGCCTTTTACCCCGACCTGGGCAGAATATCTGTTGCTCAGTAACCGCCGTATTCTCGCCGACCAGATGGAATTCCTGCTGGCCCAGGTGCCTGAGGGACGCCAGCGGATCGTTTAAACAGGCCCATACGGGCAGGTCAACGGTCTGGCCCATCAACAGTTTGCTGTACGCCGGTTGCGGACGATTTCTGCCGCAGCCTCCAGGGCATGGAGAAGACTTTCTCCCTGAGCACGACCGCTACCCGCCACGTCCAGCGCCGTGCCATGATCAACGCTGGTACGCACTATCGGCAGTCCCAGGGTAATATTCACTGCCTCGCCAAAAGCGTGATATTTCAAAACCGGCAGCCCCTGATCGTGATACATGGCCAGTACCGCATCGGCATCTTCCAGCAGTCGCGGGGTAAAGAGGGTATCCGCAGGCCAGGGTCCGGAAACGCGCATCCCCTCTTTTTGCAGAGACTGAATGACCGGGGTAATCACCTCGATTTCTTCGCGACCGAGATGCCCCCCCTCCCCGGCGTGGGGATTCAGTCCGGCCACCAGAATACGAGGTGCGGCCAGGGCAAAATCCCGAATGAGGGATGTGTGCAAAATGCGCAGGGTCGTTTCCAGACCACTGCGGGTAATGGCTGCAGGTACTTGTGCCAGAGGGAGGTGGGTGGTGGCCAGGGCAACCCGCAAACCGCGCCCCGCGAGCAGCATGACCACCTCATCCTGACCGCAGGCGGCCGCAAGATATTCGGTATGCCCGGTAAAAGGAATGCCCGCATCATTGATGATGCCCTTATGGACGGGAGCGGTCACCAGGGCATCAGCCAGGCCGGTGCGCAGCAGAGCCAGCGCTTTATCCAGGCTGCTCAACACTGCCGGGGCGTTGGCCGGATCCAGATGGCCTGGCCGGCAGGGGTGGGCCAGGGGGAGGTGCAGCACCCGCAATACTCCCGGCTCTATGGCTGGCCAGTCATCGCCCTCCTGCCAGGCCTCCAGTCTTACGGGTAGTCCCAGCAGCAGCGCCCGGCTGCGCAGGCAATGCATATCCCCCAACAGCAATACACCGGCAGAGAGGGGGTGAGCGGCCAGCTGCAGACAAATATCCGGTCCGATTCCCGCTGGCTCCCCAACCGTCAGCACCAGTCGCGGCAAGTTGTTCATTCCGACTCCTCTGGCAGCATTTCCACAATCCCCTCCGGCCCTTCCACCCGCTGCGGCAAACGCAGTATGCGCGCCCGGATCAAACGGTCACGAATGTCCACCGTCAACACATCAGCGACCTTCACTTCGGCACCAGCCTTGGCGACCCGACCATTGATGTGCACGCAGCCTGCGTCACAAATTTCCTTGGCCAGGCTGCGGCGTTTGATCAGCCGCGACATTTTCAGAAACAGATCCAGACGCATGTCAAAGTCGGCTGTTCAGCGCAACTGGCCGAGAATGTCGGTAAAAGCGTCCTCCAGACGAGGCTCCTGTAAATGCAGATCGAGGATTTGCGCGGGCAAATGCTGCAACTGGGCCAACACACTGCCCAGAGGATGACGCTGCGCATCAATACGAAAGACGCGAACATGCTCGCTGGCCCCCGTCAGCAAATCCTCCAGGGCCGGACTGAGCTCGCCCGGATCACGATCAAAAGTCACCGTCAGGATGCGCCAGTTGGATGCGCGCAACAAGGCTTCCTTGCGGTCCAGGGCGACGATGCTTCCCTGCTGGAGAATGGCAATGCGCTCGCACAGTTCTTCGGCTTCTTCCAGATAATGGGTGGTCAGAATCACCGTCCGCCCTTCGGCATTGTAACGCCGGATGAACTGCCAGAGCCCCTGGCGCAACTCCACGTCCACCCCGGCAGTAGGCTCATCCAGCACCACCACCGGCGGACGGTGAACCAGCGCCTGGGCAATCAGCACCCGTCTTTTCATACCGCCCGACAAGTTGCGCAGATTGGCATTGGCCTTGTCCGCCAGATCCAGTTCGGACATCAACTCATCCAGCCAGTCATCATTGTGGCGCAGGCCAAAATAACCCGATTGCATGCGCAGGAACTCGCGCACCGTAAAAAAGGGATCATAGGCCAGTTCCTGGGGAACCACGCCCAGCAACTGTCGGGTACGCCGAAAATCCTTCTCCACATCAAAACCGAATATTTCCGCAACTCCACTGGAGCGACGCACCACCCCGGCAAGGATGTTGATCAGCGAAGATTTACCCGCCCCGTTGGGGCCCAGCAGCCCAAAAAACTCACCGGCGTGAATATCCAGATCCACCCCCGCCAGCGCCAGATGCCCGCTCTGGTAGGCTTTCCGCAAGCCCTGAATATGAATGGCGGGAATGTCAGTCATGAGAGATATGCAACATATCCTGCAAGCGATAAAGGCCAACCAGTTCCTGCAAGGACTGGGGCATTCCGATAATTTGCAGGGTTACCTTCCGACTTTCCTGAATCTGGGTCCACTCCATGAGTAATGCCAGAGTCGCACTATCTCCCGCCTCCAGCTCATCCAGGGCAATGGCCGCACAGCTTTGGCCATCGCGTTTCCAGTCAAAGCGCTTGAGCAGTCCATCGAGGTGGGCGACCCGCCAGTCCCCCGAGAGGCACAGGCGATTCTGTCCCTGGACCTCCCGCTGCTGCCAGCTTCCCGCCTCACTCAACGGGATGATTTCCCGCTTTTTTCTTCCGTAGCATCTTTTGCCTTCATTTGTTGGAGCAAAGCAGGAATACCACGGCTGGAAGCTACCTGACCGAAACTCTGACGATAATTGAGCACCATACTCACTCCGTCGATATAAGTATTGTAGATCCGCCAATGTTGATCGGTGTAGAGCAAGGCGTAGATGACGGGAATATCGGGGCCCCCTTCGGCCTGGCGAATGACCATGTTGACCTGGGCTACCGGCGGATTCTGGGAAACCTGCTGACTGCCGGTAATTCTTACCGTCTGGCCGTTATAATGATTCAGGGCATTGCTGTAGGTACGCACCAACAGATCTTTAAACAGTACCACAAACTCTTTCTGCTGAGCGGGATTCATCTGCCGCCAGTACTGGGCCATGACGTACTGAGACATGGTCGTAAAGTCCATGTGCGGCAAAACAATATCCGCGATTTGTGTTTTGACTGCCGGAGTGATGGCTTTACCTTTGTTGGTCCGCAAGACCTTCAGGACATTATCGGTGAGATCATGTACCACGGTGACAGCCCCCTGGGCATTGGGGGCTTCCGCTGCACTGGCGGGTAAAGTCCAGGCAAACAACATCCAGAACAGCGCTATCCAGGTGATTTGACGCATGCAAATTCTCCTTATTGATTTCCTGAAGCCTTACTACTTCCCTCAGCCTTGCTGAAGACCATCTGGCCAATCATCTGATCGATATTCACCGCCCCCTGGGTCATGGTGATGGTCCCGCCGGGCTTGAGATTCTGGGGCATACCACCGGGCTGGATGGCGACGTACTGCTCCCCCAGCAACCCCTGAGTATAAATGGAAGCCCCTGTATCAATGGGCAATTTGATGGCGGGCTCGATGCGCATGGTGACCTTGGCCATGTAGGTTTTCGGATTCATGCCAATATGGGTGACTTCACCGATGGTGACTCCCCCCAGCTTGACCGGGCTGCGGGTTTTCAGACTGCCCACATTGTTGAAATCCGCGTGCAGCACATAGCCGTTATCATAGGCAAAACCCGAAAGGTTCCCCACCCGCAAGGCCAGCACCACCAGGGCCGCAATACCCAGCAGCACAAATATGCCGACCCACCAATCTATCGCCCGCGTTTCCATAGACTTCCTGCCTTCAGCTAAATAGCAATGCTGTAAGAATAAAATCAAGCCCCAGAACCGTCAGCGAGGCGGTAACCACGCTGAGGGTCGTGGCATTCCCTACGCCCTCTGCCGTGGGCCGCGCCGTGTAGCCCTTCCAGGCCGCAATCCAGGTCACCACCACGCCGAAACACAGGGCCTTGAACAAACCGGTCAGAATATCTCCGGAAAAGGTCACATTGGACTGCATTTGTGCCCAGAAAGTGCCGCCATCCACCCCCAGGACGGGCACAGAAATCAGATATCCCCCAAAAATCCCGACCAGATCAAAAATCGCACAGAGGACAGGCACTGCAATAATTCCCGCCCACAACCGGGGGGCCACGACCCAGGCCAGGGGGTTGACGGCCATCATTTCCATGGCACTCAACTGTTCCGTCGCTTTCATGGAGCTGATTTCCGCCGTCAGCGCAGAGCCCGCACGCCCGGCAAAGAGCAATGCGGTCAACACCGGTCCCAGCTCGCGCAGCAGGGACAGGGCCACCAGGGTCCCCAAAGCGGAAGTGGCCCCGAAGCGCACCAGCGCGTAATACCCCTGAAAGCCTAGGACCATTCCCGTAAAAAACGCCGCAACGACCATGAGAATAAGCGAGCGGACACCAAATCCGTAAATCTGCCGGAACAATTGCTGAATACTGAAATGGCGATTGAATATACTCAGGAGACTCGACAGCAGAAAACGGCTGGCCGCTCCCAGGCCGGGCACCGTCTGCAGCGTCCGCCGCCCCATTTGCGGAATGAAATCGAGAAAAGCCATCGTTTAGAACCGCTCGCCGGGAGAGCGGCTATCGCGCAGGGCTGCCGCATAATCCTGTTGGGTTGGATAATGGAAAGGTACCGGCCCGTCAGGTTGCCCTCCCAGAAACTGCCGGGCCAGGGCAGAGTCACTGTTGCGCAATACATCCGGACTGCCCTCGGCAATAATTTTGCCGCCCGCCAGAATAAAACCGTAGTCAGCAATGGAGAAGGTTTCTTCCACGTCATGACTGACCAGCACGCTGGTCGCTCCCAGGGCCGCATTCAGGCGTTTGATAAGCGCGGCAATGATGCCGACGCTGATGGGATCAAGGCCGGTAAAAGGTTCGTCATAAAATATCAACATCGGATCCATCACTACCGCCCGGGCCAGGGCGATCCGCCGCCCCATACCCCCGGAAAGCTCTGCCGGAAAAAGACCCGCCGCGCCCCGCAAACCCACGGCCTCCAGCTTCATCATGACCAGTTTACGCAATACCGATTCGGGCAGACGAAAATGGCGACGCAACGGAAAAGCCACGTTTTCAAAGGCGCTCAAATCGCTAAACAGGGCGCTGTGCTGAAACAGCATGCCCATCTGGCGGCGCAAGCCGTAAATGGCCTCCTCACTGAGTGTTTGCAGATCCTGCCCGGCAATACGGATTTGCCCGGACTGCGGGCGCAGGGTACCGGCCATGAGATTGAGCATGGTGGTCTTGCCACCGCCACTGGCCCCCATCAGGGCGACGATGGCACCGCGCGGAATACGCATGTTCACCCCGGCCAGCACCGGGTGCGGGCCACGGGCAAAAACCACATTTTCCAGTTCTACAAGGGCCTCAGCAGCCATGTACATCCTTGTTCCATCTTTCGTCAGGGATCAGAGTATAAACCGAACGGTCAAGCGGGTACCAGAACGAACGCCGGAGCAGCCATCCAACGGGCAACTCCCCGTCCTGAAAATTTTTCTGAAAAACCCTTGCATCCCATGCGCATAGGTGTATAGTTCGCTTCCTGTTTCCACGGCACCGAAAGCAGTTACTAAGGGGGTCAGTCCTTAAGAGATTTGGAGCACGGCATGGCCACGTTCCAGCAAGGTAGGGCATAAAACCAAGTACTGTCTGGGGGTGCACGGGAGCTACTTCTTAACCTTTTTAACTTTG
>NZ_JBYCKQ010000030.1:0-14292 GCF_057473465.1 Acidithiobacillus sp. TH-A117 | reverse complement strand
ACTATGGCACTACATTTACTGCCGAAAAATCCTTATTGATTTTATGAGCATATTTTTCAAAAAACCCGGATTCTGCCGAAAAAGTGTCAAACATGGGCTAGCCCAACCCAATGGCAGAGTAACGAGATACTCAGTCATGCCGATGGAAACAACATTAAATGCTTGCGGCATCCTGAGCTTGGCTCTATCGAGCTCGAATACTCGGCGTTTTCCGTCGATGGCCGACCGGATCTGAGCATGATTGTGTATAACCCGCTCGATAACAAGATAGCTGCGCGCATCAAAAAGCTTGCCGTCAATATGGAAGAAAGCTAACGGCAAGGAAGGGACGGCCTCGTTTCAAACAAGATTCATCCCGCCATCCACCATGATCACTTCACCGGTCAGATACGCCGACTCGGTCAGCATCAGCGCGACATCAGCAATATCCTGCGGTCTGGCGCTGCGGCTCATGGGCGCGTCACGCCCCCACTGCTGACGCGTCTCGACCCAGTCCTCCGTCAACGGCGTATCCACCAGGCCCGGAGCAATGGCATTGACCCGGATAGCGGGACCCAAAGTTTTGGCCAGCAGCCGGGTAACATGAATCTGTGCGGCCTTGCTGGCCGCATAAGGTATGGAAGCCCCCTTGGGGCGTACCCCGGCATGGGAGCTGATATTCAGCACCGACGCCGGTTGTTCTGCACTTGAGGCCGCGTGCAGATAAGGCTCGCTCAGGGCAATGAGCTGCCAGGGCGCAACCACATGAAGTTCGTAGAGGCGATGCCAGATCTCTGGCGTCGCTGCCTGAAGATCCTGATGGGGGATGACGCTGGACGCCCCGGCATTATTAACCAACACGTCAAGTCGGCCATAGTGGGCGATCACCTCGTCGATGAGCACTTGCCGCGCTGCTTCATCCAGCAGATCGGCCTGAAAATACCGGGCACCGGTCAGAGTGGCTGCCGCTTGCAGTCCGGCCTCGGCAGAAGCGCGGGAATGCAGGGCCACCCGATAGCCGGCCTGCGTCAATCGTTGCGCTATGGCCAGGCCAATGCCGGATGTGGCGCCGGTCACCAGTGCGACGCGGGCGTTATCGATAGCTCCCTCCAAAGTCAGGCCACCCGAGAACTGCGTCAAGGCCGACTCCGACACCGGGCGACAGATATTACTTCCTATAGACATTCTTGCGGTTGCCAATCCGCACGACAAGGATGCGTACAGTGCTGTCCTCGATGCTGGCGATGATCCGATAGTCTCCAACCCGATATTTCCAAAAGGCCCCCAGCTCGGAGCCTTTGAGCGCTTCGCCGATGCTGCGCGGATCGTCGAGCGGGGTGACGCGCTCGCGCAAAAAAGTCGTGATGCGCTTGGCGATGGCTTTGTCCAATGCGCCAAGGTCTTTCTTGGCCTTGTCGCCGAACTCAATCTGCCAAGCCAAGATCGCGCTCCACTTCCTCCAGCGTGTAGGTGCAGCTGCGGCCTGCGCGAATCTCGATCAGACGCTGCTCAGCAAGGTACAGATCTTCGAGGTCCTCCAGGTGCTCCAGGATGGCCTCGCGGGCGTAAAAGGTCTTGCTGCGGCCGGTGGCTTTCGCCAGGGCTTCCAGGCGGCTCTCCACTTCAGCAGGTAATCGGATGGCAAGCATGGTCCTATTTCCTCGGCTTGGATGATGATATACAAGTATACCACCCCTGACATCAATCTGAACTTGTCTCCACCATGCCCAGCACATCCTCCATTGAGGCCCCCCCCCCCAACTTCACCCATTCGTCAGAAGCCTACCTCTTTTTGGTGCCGCACGGCGAGAATCGTGACGGCATCCGAGTCCATGGGGTAGCGGGCCACATAGCCGCTATCGCCGAAATCGATGAGCCACTTGCGGAACGCTTCAGGCATGTCCTCGATGGGGCGGCCGACGCCGGGCTGTTGCCCCAATACCTTCACGCCTTGGCGGATGGCCTTCACCGCCCGTTTGGCCACATCGAGATTCTGTGGAGCCAGGAAACGATAAAGGCCCTGTACATCGAGCAGCGCCTCCGGCGACCAGATCAGACGTGGCATGTCGGTGGTTCAACGTCGTTGCCTTGTTCAAGCTGGGCAAGCCAAGCATCGGCCTCATCGGCACACGCATGCCGTCCGGTAGCGCGGTACGCTTCCCAAGCCTTGAGCGCGTCCTGGCGGAAGGCCTCCCGCTTTTCCTCGCGGTCAACGTACTGGGTGATCGCCTCGCGCATCAGCCAATGCGGCGTGCGCTGACGTGCGTCGGCCAGACGTTTCACGCGGGCTCTGGTGTCCTCGTCGATCTTGATCGCCACGGGGCGAACGGTTGCAGCGGTCATGACGGACTCCATCAAGGTATCTCCAAGTCATACCTTACCATAGGCTGCCAAGTGCGTACTAACCTGCATATTCGCCACTCTGCTTGCCTTGTGAAAACTGGAAAAAATACTTGTCCAATTTTCGGTTGTACGCAAAATGTACTGGCCGATATGCTGTGCTCCCAATTCCTTGACTGAGCCAGAATCGATGCGGCGGCGATGCCGATGCATCCAGCGCTACGGCGCTGCCTTGGGCGGGAGAAACGTTTGTTGACATGCCTGCATGCTACGCATGGCATGGCGGTCGATGTTTCATTTTTCAGTGAACAAACTCATGCTCGACCAAGATGGATTGGGTTTAAATGAGCACTCTTAACACTGATTCCAGCGGAAAACTGGTCAATCTTTAGTGCTGATTGGCAACGGCGGACCCGCCAGCAGAAATGCTCTGAGCGTCATGATGCGTAGCGGTAATGTGGGCAAATCCATCAGGGGGCCGAAGTGCCGCAGGTCACCGGTCAACAAAACATCGACGCCAGCCGCCACGGCAGAAGCCAGTACGGGGATGTCCTTGCTGTTCAGGTCCACGGAAAGGTCCATCTGATTGGTGTGTGGCACGATTTTTACGCTGTCCAGATACTTTTCCAGGACTGATTGGGCCGCTGGGCGCTTGCGTGCGATATTGCGACGTGCTTCCACCACACAGTAAGGGCTGCTGTGGAGCGATATTTTGTGTTGGCGTGCCAGTTCCCATAACAACACAAAGGCTTCTCCCCCGAGTGCTGCAGAGAAAAGTATATTGGCGTCCAGAAAAACCGTGACAGATTGATTTATGCGCCCCAACGGATTTTAGCCTGCGTCAATTCTTCCGGGCTCATCGCAGATGCCTCCGCAAATTGAGCGATACGGTTCTCGTCATACAATTCGACGGGAAGAACTATGGCTGGATCCAGAATGATGCGTCCATCTTCCAGGTGGACTAGCAGCGTGTCGCCAGGCTTGAGTCCCAACTGTCTGCGGGTTTCTGCTGGCAAAGTGATTTGCCCGCGAGGGCTGATTTGTGTGGTAGTCTCCATGGAAGAAATATGGCAGAAAATCTGAAATTCTGCAACTGAGAAACCGCCTGGAGTGATGACGGGGCAGTTGGCTGGAAGTGGCCAACCCCTCGGTGGCGTATTCTGCGGATTATGTACTCCCCTTAGAGGATGAGGTCACCGTTTGTGAGCCTGAGACAGAATGCATCATTCTTTCTGGTCAACCCATCCGGAGAAGTGCGGCCGCTTCCGCACGTTCATGTGCAGTTTCGTGACGGATCCCGAGTGTCGCTGGCCATTGAGACGGGCGCGCTTCTGGCCGGCCATGTTTCGCCCCGTAAGCGATTGGAACCGGTGCGGACCTGGATAGAGGCGCATCGGGAGGTTCTGTTATTGGAATATCGGAGGTTGAACCCATGAATCAAGCATCCAGAATTGAAACGGCGACGCTTACTGGCCCGTTCCAGATAGAAATTCATTGGTCCACTGGCGAAGTGTTTACCACGGATATCCAGGACCTTATTGGTACGCCACGGAAGGAAGATCCCTTTTGCGTACTGCATGATCCGGCCTTCTTCGCTCAGGGGCATGCAGATGACTGGGGCGACGGCCTGAGTTGGCCCAGCGGATTGGATCTGGGCGCAGACCGCCTCTATGCCCTGGGGAGGAAACAGGCAGGATTACCAACGCCTGAGGACTTCATCCAGTGGATGGAGCGGAACAATCTCAGCCTGAGTCGTGCGGCAGAAGCCATTGGGATGACTCGGCGCATGATGGCCTATTACAAAAACGACTCGCGACCGATACCCAAAACCGTGTGGCTGGCCTGCATCGGTTATGAGGCGCTTGAGCGCCACGCAGCTTGATTATGTTGACTTAATGGTCGGTTTTGCAGCGTTACCGGACATTCCCAAGCGGCCTGGGAAAAACAATTATTTGTCAGCAACAAATCGTTTTTAACTGAAATTCTACGCGCATATCAGGCAACGACAAGAGGCTGTCGCGCTCGGCAGCGGAGAGGATGGAACGGCGGGGCATAGTTAATCGTCCATTGGAATGTGCCCCAACATTCCCATCGAGATTATCTCGAAATCTGCTCTCTGGATTTCCAAGTGCCCGAACCGGAAAGCATAGCCCCACCGTCCTTTGTCCTTGATGAAAGAAAGGTGGTCGAGCAGAGGGCGTATAGGCGCGTCAGCCGCTTCGAGGAAATCAATATTGCGCCGATAAGGTATAAAGCCAGGGAACATTTCATATGGATAGATATCTTCGCCGATCACCTTGCCGATAGCAGTAAACTTCTGGCAAGGTGTATTTTCTCCTAGCCGCTCCTTGGGTGAGTAATAGATCAGCCAGTCATTGACCGTCATGCGCTTGAGCGGATGAGCCTTGCCATGACACAACTGGCTGAATCCGCCAGCAATGCCGAGGTGAACATGCTCTCTCGATGCAACACCGATCCAGAAACGGGTTGTCACTCGCTATTCCCTGCGATAATGGAAATGGTAAGCACCTTCCAATAGTTCATCTGTCGCTCAGTTAGGCTGGAGAAGAATTCGTCGTCGGCGCGTTCGACGGCGATGATTGCTTCGTGAGTAAGTTTGCGGCCTGCGGGCGTGAACCGAACTTCTATGGCACGAGTGTCAGCGGTTGACGGCTCCCTACGCACCAATTCACTTTCCTCAAGCTTTCGAATGGCTTTGGAAAGAGTCATCTTGTCAATTCTGGCGTGTTCGACCAACTGAGTCTGAGTTGGTGGCTTTTGCTGCTGCTCGAACCACAGCAGCGAGGCCAATATGGCAAACTGAGTCTGCGTAATGGAAAAGCCGTCGAATACTACCGCGAGTTTGCCTTGCCACAAGGCAATAAGTTTCCAGAGCAAGAAGCCAGGGCTATCGTCAGCCGCCTCGTGCTTGAAAGGAAAAGTCTCAGGGTTTTCTGACTCGTTCAATTAATGCCTCCGTTTGTTCCGCCATCCCGTTGGCAACATTTTCGGCAACAATTTTTCTCCACAAGAACGATAAAAAACCCTCAATGCTCAGGGTCGTACGAATCTCTAACTCATCCCCGTGGTCAATGATCTCGTGAGAATCAAACATACGTGCCCCTGGGAAACGGGTAAGGTCGGTAAATTGATGCCCCGGTTCGACTTTGATGAGTTCGATTGAGACCGTAGGGCCGCTTTTGGGTTTGAATTTCAATGTATTGCCAACCTTTAAATTGCCATCCAACTTTGCATATTCGATGTCTGGTTGCCATGTGTGCCATTGATTGACATCGGTCCATACTCGCCACACATCCTCCGCTCGCATGCCGGTTACTCGCTTGCTGTATGTCTTTCTTCACATGTTTTCCCCGCTAGGCGTGACAAGATAACCATCTTATAGTAATCCAGTTTACTATAATGCGCAAACATTAGCATTGGCCGAAACAAAATTAATAAATACAATAAATTAGAGGTAATTTATTTGGTTTAGGTGGTCATTCTTGGCGCTGATTCTAGCGGGAAACTGGTCAATCATTAGTGCTGATTTCCCGGTGAATTTCTCGTGCATGGGTTAGCAGAACCATATGGCCGCTATTTTCTGGTTGATGATACTGAGCATGAGGAATGCGGGCAGCGATGGCCGCGCCAATACGAGGATTGATGACTCTATCTTGAGCCCCTTGCCATATGTGTACCGGTATCTCAATATCCCTCAGCGAGAATGACCATGGCCTACTTAACACCTTGAAATCATCTGCCATTCCGATTGTTCCTTGACGAAAGGCATTGCGCAAATCACTACTCAGCACCGCAAGTGTCCGTGGATCCATCAGTAGCGATTGATCGTTGATACTCATTTTCTCTGCCAGCTTCGCAAAAAAACCTTCCGGGTTTTGGGGCACGCCCCGCATGCTCAAACGTAGCAATAAACGAAACACTGGATGAGCACGACGCGCGAGCGTAAATAGTAAATGGTCCTGACTTCGTAATGCAGACCATATCTCCGGAATATCAACGGGTCCAAGGCTGCTGACAAGGTGAGATGCGTAAACACGGTCCGGCATGCTATGCGCACAAGCCAAAGCATAGGGACCCCCCCTGAAAAACCCAACACCTGGAACCGCTCTATATGCAGATGATCGGCGCGAGCGGTGACCATCGCGGTCACATCGTCCATGCCCAAGTCTTGGCAACGAGAGGATTCACTATAACCAGGTCTATCTATCGCGATCCAATGCAGATTTTCCCGCAATGCAGTTGGCAAGAAGTCCAATTGTGTGCGTGATCCAGGCGTTCCATGAAAGAAGAAGATCGGTTCATCGCCAGGATTTCCATGTTCCTGAAATGTGACGGTCTGTCCTGATTTCATGGTGAGAATGTTCATAGGGCCCTTCCGCAACTTCAGAAAGTTATTATAAATTTTAGTAATGATTCTTATGGATTGAAAACCTTGACGACATCTCTATGACCGCAGGCCACTACGCATCTCCTGGCAGTTATTCATTAGAACTTGCCTTAGTGTGGCTGATTGCTGCGTGTTCGGCCAATTCCTCATTAATGAAACCCGAAATCATTGCACGGTAAACCAGTTCTGTAACGGACGGGTTTGCACCCAACTCTCGCGATAGTGCCGTGACCTTGGCAATGACTTGTTCGACGCGCTGAGGCGCCTTCACGTCGTCCGTGGTTTTCTTGAAACGAGCCGCTTGCTGCACATAGCCTCCGCGTTCCGCCAGAAGGGTAACCATCTGACGGTCGATGCGGTCAATGTTTGTCCGGACTTCTTCGATGGAACTGCAATCCACTAAGTTCTTCAAAATCTCCTCCTTTGCATGCCCTAAAGATTGGTTATCCATTTTGACCTCGATAAACCATTTTGGCTGCATGGCATCAAAATCTTGCCGGATCCTGTACTACTGGTCTGCGCACCGACCTCCCTCTGATGCAAAACGGAAACGATTTCAGCTTGAGTTATCCGTTATGTCTTATCGTTAGCTTTGTGCTGCCCCTTGCTTTTTCGGTAGCTCCGGGTTCATATAGTCCCAAGGTGCAGCACTACCTACATGGAAATCCAACTTTGGAACATAATTCGAAGAGTCATTTAACGTTCCGGCCTTTATACCCAACATTCCTGGCATATGGCTGAACTGGGCGAACAATTGAGAGCCGCAATTCGGGCAGAAACCTCTTTTGTGCATATTCCCGCTGTCTGCCTGGGACGTGAAATACTTTACTTCACCGGAAACAACCACCTCTTTTTCAGGAAAAATCATCGCCGGAATAAAGGCACTGCCTGACGATCTTTGACAGTCCTTGCAATGACAATTGCCAGTAAACACCGGTTCAATATCCACTGAATAGCGGATTTCCCCACAAAGGCACTGCCCAGAATATTTTGCGTTCATAGACAACTCCATTCTTATTCCCCCTTCACACGGAGTGTGAATCCAAGCCTGTCTACCAAGGACAACAGATCAGCAAAGGCTATATTGGCATCGCTCATTCCGCTGAGAACGGCGGTCTGGGTTTTTTCGTGTTTACCCAAGAATTACACCAAACCTGAATATTGCATGCGTTTGCTTCCCTTCTGGAGCGAGCAAATCTAGTTTTGTAAGCCTAGCCCAATCCAACGACTGCTTCCAGTCTGAACCAGTCATTGGTGACTTCGGAACGTGCATGGCGGAATGCCCCATCAAGCTCAGATGCCCCAGCACATACTTAGCCGCTTGAAGCGGGACCGCATATCATTGACAGACCCACTGACTTCAGGACGGAAAACTCCGGATAATCCCAGCTTGCCCCTATTCAACCGTCACCGCTTTGGCTAAATTCCGAGGCCGGTCCACATCCGTGCCTTTGACCAGGGCAGCGTGATAGGCCAGCAGTTGTACCGGGATAACATGCACCACCGGGGAGAGCAGGCCGGTATGGCGGGGAAGGCGCAGCACATGGATGCCTTCGCTGGCGCTGAAGTGGCTGTCGGCGTCGGTGAACACGTATAACTCTCCGCCCCGGGCGTGTACTTCCTGCATGTTCGCGGCGACTTTTTCCAGTAGGCGGTCGTTGGGCGCAATGACCACCACCGGCATGTTGCTGTCCACCAGAGCCAGCGGGCCATGCTTGAGCTCTCCGGCGGGGTAGGCTTCGGCGTGAATGTAAGAGATTTCCTTGAGCTTGAGGGCGCCTTCTAGAGCAACAGGATAATGCAGGCCACGCCCCAGGAAAAGGGCATGTTCCTTGCCCGCGAAACGCGCCGCCCAGCCCTGGATTTGCGGCTCCAGATTCAGGGCATGCTGGACACTGCCGGGAAGCTGACGAAGCGCATCCAGATGCCCGGACTGGGCGTCGGCATCCAGGCGTCCCTGCGCCTTGGCGAGTGAAATAGCCAATAAATACAAGGCGGCCAGTTGAGTCGTGAAGGCCTTGGTGGAAGCCACCCCGATTTCGGGTCCGGCCCGGGTCAGAAAACGCAAGGCCGAGGCTCGGGGGATGGCACTTTCGGCCACATTGCAAATGGACAGGGTGTACTCATGACCCAGTTCCTTGGCGCGTTTCAGGGCCTCAAAAGTATCCAGGGTTTCCCCCGACTGGGACAGGGTCACAATGAGCTGGTGCGGGTTGGGAATGGAATCCCGGTAGCGGTATTCATGGCCCAGCTCCGCCTGCGCCGGGATTCCCGCGATGCTTTCCAGCCATTGCCGGCCTACCAGGGTCGCATAATGGCTGGTACCTGATGCCAGAAAGAGCACGCTGTCCACATCCTTGAAAATTTCTGCGGCCTGCGTCCCCCACAAATCTGTCAGATTCAGTTGGCTATTCAGTGCTCCTTCCAGAGTATCTGCCAGAGCACGGGGCTGTTCGTGGATTTCCTTCTGCATGAAATGCCGATACGGACCCAGATCGACTGCAGCCGCGCTGAGCTCACTCCAATGTTCTGCACGGTGTTGCGGTAGTCCGGCCTGATCCGTGATAACGAGGCTGTCCCGCTCCAGCAGAGCCACATCGCCATCTTCCAGATACAGCACACGCCGGGTCACCGGGAGCAGGGCCGCCACATCCGAGGCGAAATAGTGCCCATCGTCAGCAATGCCCAGCAACAGGGGACAACCCATGCGCGCCACACAAAGCTGCTCCGGGTCAGTGCGGGACAAAACCGCAATGGCATAGGCACCCCGCAACTCCGACACGGTTTGGCGCACGGCCGTCAACATATCGGGGGCACTCTGCCGGTAGAAATGGACCAGATGGGCGATGACTTCCGTATCGGTTTCGGATGTGAACTCATAACCCGCCTGCTCCAGACGCTGACGCAGGGCATGGAAGTTTTCGATAATGCCGTTATGCACCACGGCAATGTCTTCCTGGGAAATCATGGGATGGGCATTGCATTCGGCCACACCGCCATGGGTCGCCCAGCGGGTGTGGCCGATGCCCAGCAAACCCTGAATACCCCGCGCTTCTGCGGCTGCCGTCAATTCCGCCACCCGGCCAACGCTGCGCACCCGTTCCAGGGTCGGGGGCTGTCCCGGCAGCGCCTGCAGCATGGCCAAACCTGCGGAATCGTAGCCACGATATTCCAGGCGCCGCAACCCCTCCAGAATCATGGGAACCAGATCAGCCTTACTGACACCACCGACAATACCGCACATAATTTTTTCCCCCTGAAACAGGAACAGCCACAGGAATAGCCAGAATTCTTGATTTTATTTAGGTTGGCGCTTGGGGCGCTGCCAATCGGGAACGGAACGCTGGGGGCTGCGGCTCAGCGTCAAACCACCGGCCGCCACATCCTTGGTGATGGTACTGCCCGCACCAATGGTGGCGCCATCCCCCACCTTTACCGGAGCGACCAGCTGCGTCGCCGAGCCCACAAATACATCATTGCCGATCAGGGTCTTGTGTTTATTGACCCCATCATAATTACAGGTGATGGTTCCCGCTCCCACATTCACCCCGGTGCCGATTTCTGCATCACCAATGTAGGTCAGGTGATTGGCCTTGGAACCCGCGCCAATGCGCGATGCTTTGACCTCGACATAATTGCCGATATGAGCCGCAACGCCAATATCACTGCCGGGACGAATCCTTGCGAATGGACCAATACGTGCCCCCGCGCCAATATGCGCCCCTTCGAGCACGCTATAGGGCAGGATTTCCACATCATCGGCAATGTCCACATCCTGAAGGACAACGCCCATCCCGATACGCACCCGATCACCCAGCCGCACTTTGCCGATACAAAGAACATTCGGGTCAAACCAGCAATCCTGGCCGCAGTGCAGGGAACCACGAATATCCAATCGCTCCGGATCTGCCAGACGCAGACCCTGCCGTTGCAACTGCATGACCTGACGGCGCTGATAAATTCGTTCCAGTGCCGCCAGCTGGATCGGGTCATTGACGCCCAGTGCCTCACTGGCATCCCTGAAGGTAAAAGGCCAGACGGGGTGATGACTGGCATGGGCAGCGGCCACCACATCGGTCAGGTAAAACTCTCCCTGGGCATTATTGGCGGACAAGTCTGCCAACCAGTCGTGCAGGGGGGCCACGGGCAATACCATCATGCCCAGATTGACCTCAGCAATTGTCTGTTCTTGCGCATTGCAGTCTTTCTGCTCACGAATGGCCTGCACCTGCCCCTGTCCATCACGGACAATACGTCCGTAACCCTGAGGTTGTTCGAGTATCGCGGTGCTAAGCCCTACCGCGTCTTTGGGCGTTTGTGCCAGAAAGGCCTGCAAAGTGTCTGATGTCAGCAAGGGGACATCCCCGTACAGGACCAACACCCGCTCTGCGCCGCTGAGACCCGGCAATGCTGCCCTGAGCGCATCTCCCGTCCCTTGTTGCTTGTGCTGATGCCACCACTGCACAGACCAATCTGAATCCTGCTTTTTCACCAGCTCCGCGCCATTGCCGATGACCACATGCAACTGGCGTGGCTGCAGGCTCTGCGCCGTTTCCAGAACATGCTCCAGCAGGGGTTTGCCACCCAGGGGTTGCAACACCTTGGGTTGCGCAGAGCGCATGCGGGTACCCTGTCCGGCGGCAAGAATCACAATATCGGTAGTTATCGACTCCATGGCTCTATCCTCAAAATGCACAAACCCCGGTCACCAAAAGCGACCGGGGTCCGTGAAACCTGTCCAGAGACAGGACGCCTCCATAGCTGGCAATTAACGCAGCAGGCCTTGTTCGCGCAAGCGCTGCACCGCTTTCAAGCGGGCGATTTGCGCCAGCAGTTCACCCTGGGCTGCCGCATAATCCATCTGATCCAGATTACCGGCCAGTCGAGCTTCAGCTGCCTGCTTGGCAGCCAGCGCCTTGGCTTCGTCAATATCCGTGGCCCGTTCTGCCGAATCGGCCAGAACCGTCACCACGTCCGGCTGGATTTCCAGCATCCCGCCGTTGACGAACAGATACTCGGTATTGTCACCGTGAATAATCCGCAACTCGCCGGGACGTAATCCGGTCAACAAAGGCGCGTGGCGGGGCAAAATGCCCAACTCACCCATCTCACCTGGGGCAACCACCATGGTGGCTACCCCTTCGTAGATGCTGCCTTCTGCGCTGACGACCCGCACATCAATGGTCATGGTCATACCTTATCCCTGCTGCAGCTTTTGCGCCTTGGCAATTGCTTCGTCAATAGTACCTACCATGTAAAAAGCCTGCTCCGGCAGATGGTCATATTCACCGGCGACAATGGCCTTGAACCCGCGAATGGTATCTTTCAGTGAAGCGTAGGTACCGGGGCTACCTGTAAATACTTCGGCCACGAAGAAAGGCTGGGACAGGAAGCGTTGAATTTTACGCGCCCGGGAAACCAGCAGCTTGTCATCTTCCGAAAGTTCATCCATGCCCAGAATGGCGATGATGTCCTGCAATTCCTTGTAGCGCTGCAGAGTCTTCTGACAGGCACGGGCGACGTCATAGTGCTCCTGACCGACAATGGCAGGATCCAGCTGACGACTGAAGGAATCCAGCGGATCCAGAGCGGGGTAAATACCCAGTTCAGCAATCTGACGGGACAACACCACCGTGGCATCCAAGTGGGCGAAGGTCGTAGCCGGTGAAGGATCGGTGAGGTCATCGGCAGGCACATAAACCGCCTGTACCGAGGTGATGGAACCGACCTTGGTGGAGGTGATACGTTCCTGGAGCTTACCCATTTCTTCGGCCAGGGTCGGCTGATAACCCACCGCTGAGGGCATACGCCCGAGCAATGCGGACACTTCAGTGCCGGCCAGGGTGTAACGGAAGATGTTATCAATAAACATCAGAATATCGCGGCCTTCATCACGGAAATGCTCCGCCATGGTCAAGCCGGTCAGACCAACGCGCAGACGATTGCCGGGCGGCTCATTCATCTGACCGTAGCACAGCGCCACTTTATCGAGCACGCCAGAATCCGTCATTTCGTGGTAGAAGTCATTGCCTTCGCGGGTTCTTTCACCGACACCGGCAAATACAGAATAACCCGTGTGCTCAATGGCGATGTTGCGGATCAATTCCATCATGAGTACGGTCTTGCCCACGCCGGCTCCGCCGAAGAGGCCGACCTTACCGCCCTTGGCAAAAGGGCAGACCAGATCGATGACCTTGATGCCGGTTTCCAGCACTTCGGTGCTGGCGGCCAGCTCGTCGAAACTGGGGGCGGGGCGGTGAATAGCCTTGCGCTCTTCGGTCTGTACCGGGCCTTTACCATCCACGGGATCACCAAGGACGTCCATGATGCGGCCCAGGGTGCCGTGGCCCACCGGAACGCTGATGGGCGCACCGGTGCGGGCTACTGCCAGACCGCGCTTCAAGCCTTCGCTGGGCCCCATGGCAATGCCCCGGGCCACGCCGTCACCCAACTGCGCCTGTATTTCGATGGTGAGATTTTTTTCCGTAATGACCACGGCTTCCATGATCTCCGGGACCTCTCCGCGAGGAAAGGCGACATCGATCACTGGCCCGATCACCTGGACAATGTGGCCGACGGCATGTTCTTTAGCTACCGCTTCGCTCATGATTTAACCCTCAAAAATTCCAAAAATGCTGTACATGATCCTTAAACCGCCGCTGCACCTGCGCTGATTTCGGCGATTTCCTGAGTAATGGCTGCCTGACGCGCCTTGTTGTAAGCCAACTGCAGATCACCCACCATCCGCTTGGCGTTATCCGAGGCATTTTTCATGGCCACCATACGCGCACTCTGTTCGCAGGCCAGATGTTCGATCACTGCCTGATACACGACCGATTCCACATAACGATGCATCAGCTTGTCGAGTACCGGTCGCGCCTCCGGTTCGTAAATATAATCCCACATCTCTGCCGGTTTTTCGGCGGGAGCTTGGGGTTTTTCCACAGGCAACAACTGCTCCAGAGTAGCGCGTTGCAGCATGGTATTCACAAAACGGGACGAAACCAGATAAACCACATCTACTTCGCCTTTGGCATAAGCATCCGCCATGGCCCGGATCGGTCCGATCATGTCGGCCAGATTGGGTTTGTCACCCAGCCCGTTCAGCTCGGCCACCAGATGCGCGCCATGCCGCCGCAAAAATCCCAGCCCCTTGTTACCCATGACTGCGAGATCCGAACTGATTCCCTGATCATGCAGATCATGCATTTTATGCACGACCTGCCGGAGCACGTTGACGTTCAGCGCCCCGCAAAGGCCACGGTCCGTGGTGATCACCAGAAACCCGGCCTTTTTGACAGGTCGGACCTGCATCAATGGATGTTCGTACTCCGGGTGCGCCAGCGCCAGATGGCCCAGGACCTCACGGATTTTCTCCGCATAAGGCCGGGCAGCACGCATCCGTTCCTGCGCGCGTCGCATCTTGCTTGCAGCCACCATCTCCATGGCGCGGGTGATCTTGCGCGTGTTTTTTACGCTCTTGATCTGACCGCGAATTTCCTTGGCATTGGCCATGCTGCTCTCCTAGTACGTCGAACTGGACTTGAACTGCTTGACTGCTGCGT